>NZ_KV817429.1:0-22705 GCF_001814695.1 Streptococcus sp. HMSC066E07 | reverse complement strand
GGAGATTTCTTCACTACTAATCTTAGTATGTTTTGTTTTGTGAATATTGACCATTTAGCATTTTAGTTGATTGTATTTTGTGATATAATGATTCAAATTATCAGCAAGGGAGGAGATTAGATGATAAAGAAAGTAGGAATTGTCAGTTTATCAAGCGGAATCATTGGAGAAAATTTCGTTAGGCATGAGGTTGATCTAGGATTAAAGCGTTTAAAAGACTTGGGACTTGAAGTGATGTTTTCAGAGCACGCACAAAGAGGAATGGATTATCTGAAAGACCATCCTGAATCGAGAGCGCAAGATTTGATTCAAGTTTTTGAAGATCCTTCAATTGATATGATTTTATGTGCTATTGGTGGAGATGATACGCATCGCTTGCTACCCTATTTGTTTGAAGATAACCAATTAAAAAAGGTTGTGAATCAGAAAGTATTTTTAGGCTTTTCAGACACTACCATGAATCACCTCATGCTCCATAAGTTGGGAGTGAAGACTTTTTATGGTCAGTCATTTCTTGCTGATGTTTGTGAGTTAGAGGAAGAAATGCTGCCTTATACGCTTTCATATTTTAAGGAACTGATTGGAACAGGGACTATCTCAGAAATCAGACCGAGCAATGTCTGGTATGATGAGAGGACGGATTTTAGTGAAAAAGTCTTAGGAACGAAACGGATCCGTCATGAAAATCAGGGATTTGAATTGCTGAAAGGAAAAGCAACATTTGAAGGGGAAATTTTAGGAGGCTGTTTGGAGTCGCTTTATCAGATATTTGATAATACAAGACATGAGGATACGATTGAACTGTGTGCTCACTATCAGCTATTTCCCAGTCTTTCAGAGTGGGAAGGAAAAATTCTTTTGTTGGAAACCAGTGAGGAAAAACCAGAACCAATTTTATATCGAAAAATGCTAGAAGCCTTAAAGGTGACAGGGATTTTTTCTGTTTTAAATGGGATTCTTGTTGGAAAACCAATGGATGAAACCTACTATGATGAGTACAAACAAATCCTGCTTGATGTCATTGATACAGATATTCCTATTTTATATAATTTAAATGTTGGACATGCTACCCCAAGAGCAATTGTTCCTTTTGGGGTGAAAGCTCAAGTGGATGCCAACGAGCAAGTCATTCGATTCTTGAATGAACTGAAATAACTTTAAAAGTGCAGGTTGAAGAATGACCTGCATTTTGCGTGTTGTTTACGAATTTAGTATAATAGGGGAAGCAAAAGTAGAAAAGAGAAAAATATGGGAATTCGTGGTTTTGAGCTTGTTTCAAGCTTTACAAATGAAAATTTACTGCCAAAGCGTGAGACGGCTCATGCGGCTGGCTATGATTTGAAGGTAGCAGAGCGCACAGTTATTGCGCCCAAAGAGATTAAGTTGGTGCCGACAGGTGTCAAGGCCTATATGCAGGCTGGTGAGGTGCTTTATCTTTATGATCGTTCATCTAATCCACGTAAAAAAGGATTAGTTTTGATTAATTCGGTAGGTGTCATTGACGGTGATTATTATGGCAATCCTGCTAATGAAGGTCACATTTTTGCGCAAATGCAGAACATTACAGATCAAGAAGTGGTCTTAGAAGAAGAAGATCGTATCGTTCAAGCTGTCTTTGCGCCGTTCTTGCTTGCTGATAATGATGAAGCAGATGGTGTGCGGACAGGTGGTTTTGGAAGCACTGGGCATTAAGAAAGAGGAATCTATCATAGCCAAGAAAAAAGCAACATTTGTTTGTCAAAATTGTGAATATCATTCCCCCAAGTATTTAGGGCGCTGTCCTAACTGTGGGGCTTGGTCGTCCTTTGTCGAAGAGGTCGAAGTTACGGAGGTTAAGAATGCGCGTGTTTCTCTGACAGGGGAAAAAAGTCGACCGATGAAGTTAGCGGAGGTAACTTCTATCAATGTCAACCGTACCAAGACAGATATGGATGAATTTAATCGCGTCTTGGGCGGCGGTGTGGTGCCAGGAAGTTTAGTTCTAATCGGAGGAGATCCCGGCATTGGGAAATCTACCCTTTTATTGCAGGTTTCGACCCAACTCTCTCACAAGGGAACAGTATTGTATGTCAGTGGGGAAGAGTCAGCCGAGCAGATTAAGCTGCGCGCGGAACGTTTAGGCGATATTGACAGTGAATTTTATCTCTATGCGGAGACCAATATGCAGAGTATTCGTGCTGAGATTGAAAAAATCAAACCAGATTTTTTGATTATAGATTCCATTCAGACGATTCTATCGCCAGAAATTTCCAGCGTGCAAGGGTCGGTTTCGCAAGTGCGAGAAGTGACAGCGGAGCTGATGCAGCTGGCAAAAACCAACAATATTGCCACCTTTATCGTCGGTCATATGACGAAAGAGGGCACTCTGGCTGGACCTAGAACTTTGGAACATATGGTGGATACAGTACTTTATTTTGAGGGTGAGCGTCAACATACTTTTCGTATTTTGCGGGCAGTCAAAAACCGCTTCGGCTCTACGAATGAAATCGGTATTTTTGAAATGCAGTCAGGTGGTCTGGTTGAAGTACTCAATCCTAGCCAGGTTTTCTTAGAGGAGCGTTTAGATGGGGCAACAGGCTCTTCTATCGTGGTGACTATGGAGGGGACGCGTCCAATCCTTGCGGAAGTACAGGCTTTGGTGACACCGACCATGTTTGGCAATGCCAAGCGGACAACGACAGGATTGGATTTCAATCGTGCTAGTCTGATTATGGCTGTTTTGGAAAAGCGAGCAGGGTTATTATTGCAAAATCAAGATGCCTACCTCAAGTCAGCAGGCGGTGTCAAATTAGATGAGCCAGCTATTGACTTAGCTGTTGCCGTTGCAATTGCTTCGAGTTATAAAGATTTGCCAACGAATCCACAAGAATGTTTTATTGGTGAAATCGGTCTGACGGGCGAAATCCGCCGTGTCAATCGCATTGAGCAGCGTATCAATGAAGCTGCTAAGCTGGGCTTCACCAAAGTTTACGCTCCTAAAAACTCTCTGAACGGATTGAACATTCCCGAAACTATTGAAGTTATTGGTGTAACAACGATTGGAGAAGTATTGGAGAAGGTGTTTGGGTAAGTTAGTGTAACTGAGCATTGAATTGATAGGTGAGCCAGACAACGGACTCTACATTGCTAAGAAAATTCTGTAAATGATTGGAAGAATAATAAAGTTTCATCGTTTCTGTTATTTCTTTTCGACAACTATGTGGTATAATAGTAACGTTTGAAATAAAAACAGGTTTTTCCTGTTGAAAATATAAGATAAAAATTAGGAGACATAAAATTGGCGAATCAAATTCGTGTGCGTTATGCACCAAGTCCAACGGGACTGTTACACATCGGGAATGCGCGGACTGCGCTCTTTAATTATCTTTACGCTCGTCACTACGGCGGAACTTTTATCATTCGGATTGAAGATACTGACCGTAAACGTCATGTGGAAGACGGGGAGCGTTCGCAGTTGGAAAATCTGCGTTGGTTAGGAATTGATTGGGATGAGAGTCCAGAAACGCATGAAAAATATCGCCAATCTGAACGCTTGGACATTTACCAAGGTTATATCAATGAGTTACTTGAAAAAGGCTTGGCTTACAAGTCATACGTGACGGAGGAAGAGTTGGCAACAGAGCGTGAACGTCAGGAAGCTGCTGGAGAAACACCTCGTTACATCAATGAATATCTGGGAATGTCTGAAGATGAAAAAGCAGCTTATATCGCAGAACGTGAAGCTAAAGGAATCGTTCCAACAGTCCGTCTTGCAGTTAATGAATCTGGTATTTACAAGTGGAACGATCTTGTCAAAGGTGAGATTGAATTTGAAGGTGGTAACATCGGTGGTGACTGGGTTATCCAGAAAAAAGACGGTTATCCAACTTATAATTTTGCGGTTGTGGTGGATGACCATCTGATGAAAATTTCCCATGTCATTCGTGGAGATGACCACATTGCCAATACCCCTAAGCAGCTCATGGTATATGAAGCACTTGGTTGGGAAGCGCCACAATTTGGTCACATGACCTTGATTATCAACTCTGAAACGGGTAAGAAATTGTCCAAACGTGATACAAACACCCTTCAATTTATCGAAGAATATCGTCAGAAAGGCTATCTGCCAGAAGCTGTTTTCAATTTCATCGCTCTTCTTGGTTGGAATCCTGGTGGGGAAAACGAAATTTTTTCACGTCAAGAATTGATTGAACTCTTTGATGAAAATCGTCTTAGCAAGTCACCAGCCGCCTTTGATCAGAAGAAATTGGACTGGATGAATAATGAATACATCAAAAATGCCGATTTTGAAACCATTTTTGATATGGCGAAACCTTACTTGGAAGCGGCTGGTCGTTTGACTAACAAAGCTGAAAAATTGGTTGAACTTTACAAGCCACAAATGAAGTCTGTAGATGAAATCGTACCGCTCACAGACCTTTTCTTTGAAGATTTTCCAGAGCTAACGGCAGAAGAAAAAGAGTTTATGGCAGGCGAAACAGTACCAACTGTTTTGAAAGCATTCAAAGAAAAATTGGAAGCTATGAGTGATGAAGACTTCAAGTCAGAAAATATCTTCCCACAAATCAAGGCAGTGCAAAAAGAAACGGGTATCAAAGGCAAAAACCTCTTTATGCCAATTCGTATCGCTGTTTCAGGCGAAATGCACGGTCCAGAATTACCAGACACCATTTACCTGCTTGGACGTGAAAAATCTATTGAGCACATCGAGAATATGTTGAAGAACATCCAATAAATTTAACGAAAACATCACATGTGTTAAACTTGTGGTGTTTTTGCTTTTATATGATGAAATGCTTGGTTTTATGTTATAATAACTCTTAATACTAAATCGAAATGAGGAATGTCTATGTCAGCCACTAAAATGACCGCTCAGGAAATTATTCAGTTTATAGCGGATGCTAAGAAAAAGACAAATGTAAAAGTGACCTTTGAAGGAGAACTAGTGGACGAAGTACCGGATTCTGTTGTCAAATTGGGCAGTGTTCTATTTGGTGACTGGGAAGAAATTAAACCTCTTTTGGTCAATTTAGAAGAGAATAAAACCTATGTGGTGGAGCAGGATGCTCGGAATTCTGCCGTGCCGCTGTTAGACAAGCGCGAGGTCAATGCTCGGATTGAGCCAGGAGCTATTATCCGCGACCAGGTGGAAATCGGTGATAATGCTGTGATTATGATGGGAGCTGTTATCAATATCGGAGCTGAAATTGGTGCTGGAACGATGATTGATATGGGAGCCGTTTTGGGTGGTCGAGCTATTGTTGGGAAAAACAGTCACGTGGGTGCTGGGGCTGTTCTTGCCGGTGTTATTGAGCCGGCTAGTGCTGAGCCAGTTCGCGTGGGGGATAATGTCTTGATTGGAGCCAATGCTGTCGTTATTGAAGGAGTGCAGATTGGCAATGGTTCTGTCGTCGCTGCAGGGGCTATTGTGACGAAAGATGTGCCAGAAAATGTTGTTGTAGCCGGTGTGCCTGCGCGTGTGATTAAGAAAATTGATGAACAAACCCAGCAGAAAACAGCATTGGAAGACGCTCTTCGGACACTTTAAAGAGGGAAATGTATGATTGATTATCAAAAAATTCGCCGAGACTTGCATCAAATTCCGGAGATTGGACTGGAAGAGTATAAGACTCATGCCTATCTGATGCGAGTGATTGATGAGTTGACTGCTGGCTTGGATTTCGTTGAGATTCGGACTTGGCGTACGGGAATTTTAGTCTTTATCAAAGGGAGTACACCTACTAAGACGATTGGCTGGCGGACAGATATTGACGGTTTGCCGATTGTTGAGGAGACAGGGCTTGCCTTTGCTAGTCAGCATGAGGGGCGTATGCATGCCTGTGGGCATGATATGCACATGACAATCGCTCTGGGTTTGTTGGAGAAATTAACTACTGAGCAGCCTAAGAATAATCTACTTTTTCTTTTCCAGCCAGCTGAGGAAAATGAAGCTGGGGGTATGCTGATGTATGAAGATGGAGCCTTTGGCGATTGGTTGCCAGATGAATTTTATGGGCTTCATGTGCGACCTGACCTCAAGGTAGGAGGTATTGCTACGAATACTAGTACACTTTTTGCAGGGACTTGTGAAGTTAAATTAACTTTTAAGGGCAAGGGTGGTCATGCTGCATTTCCACATAATGCTAATGATGCTTTGGTAGCAGCTAGCTATTTTATCACTCAGGTTCAGACCGTTGTGAGTCGCAATGTAGATCCGATTGAAGGAGCTGTCGTTACCTTTGGTGAATTCCATGCTGGAACAACGAATAATGTGATTGCTGAAACTGCCTTTCTGCACGGAACCATTCGAACATTGACGCAGGAGATGAATTTGCTCACTCAAAAACGCCTGCGGGAAATCGCTGAAGGAGTAGCCCGGTCTTTTGGTGTAGAGCTTGATTTGGAGCTGAAACAAGGTGGTTATCTTCCTGTGGAAAATCATCCTGAATTAGCTACTCAATGTATGAACTTTTTCCAAAAAGAGAGTGACGTGCACATGATTGATATTTCACCCGCAATGACCGGCGAGGACTTTGGCTATCTGCTCAGTAAAGTCAAGGGTGTGATGTTCTGGCTGGGAATTGACAGTCCTTACGCACTTCATCATCCTAAAATGGCGCCAGATGAAGCAGCGCTGCCTTTTGCTATTGAAAAATTTGGGAAGTTTTTAAGTGCAAAAGTTAATGAATAACGGGCTGGGAATGTTGATAATATTTCTGATCGAGGAGAAGATAAATGAAGGCAGATTTGCGCAAAACTATAGTCAGGAAAATGAAAGAGCAGCAATTGATAATAAAACAGCAGAGAGATGCTTTGCTCACTCAGTACTTGCTGGAATCTTCTGCTTATCAACAAGCTAGAACAGTTGCGGTTTATTTATCTTTGCCACACGAGTTTGATACAAGGCTTTTCATCAGGCAGGCTCAAGCAGATGGCAAGCGGGTTTTGATCCCTAAGACTTATCCCCAAGGGCGCATGACTTTTGTGGATTATAATCCAAATGACTTGGAATTGACTGCTTTTGGTATCTGGGAACCAAGAAGTGAACGAGCGGTGGAAAAATCTCATATTGATTTAATTCATGTTCCGGGTATTGCTTTTAACAAAAAAGGCTATCGTATTGGCTATGGAGGCGGCTATTATGACCGCTATTTGGCTGATTTTAAAGGGATGACAGTCAGTACAATTTATCCTTACCAGTTAGTTGATTTTCAACCAGATGATTGTGATATTCCCGTTCAGGAGGTATTGATTTGTGAATAAAATTTATGATAAACGTTATCCAGTGACGAGCTTATTATTGCTTATCACGACAGGAGTTTTCCTAGCAATGTTTCTGTTGCGTGGTTTTGCTTATGCTAGCACCCAAACGATTTACGAATTTGGAGCGATGAATGGTCGAACGATTCAATATTTCCCAAGCCAGATTTGGCGCTTAGTATCGGCGATTTTTGTTCATATCGGCTTGGAGCATTTTGTGATGAATATGATTACGCTGTATTTTATCGGGCGGCAAGCCGAGGACATTTTTGGCTCGTGGAATTTTCTGTTTCTTTACTTGATGTCTGGCATTTTAGGAAATGTATTTGTCTTCTTTTTCACTCCAAATGTTGTGGCGGCAGGTGCCTCTACATCTTTGTTTGGGATTTTTGGCGCTATTATTACTTTGCGCTATGCAGTTCGCAATCCCTATATTCAGCAACTCGGTCAGTCATACCTAGTTCTTCTAGTTATGAACTTGGTGTTGAGCTTGACACCGGGAATTAGTTTGGCAGGTCACTTAGGTGGTGCAGTCGGGGGCGCTTTGTGTGCGGTTATTTTTCCAGTTCGAGGGGAAAGAAGAGCTTATCAAGTGGGGCAACGGTTATTGGCGTTGATTGCTTATATTGTTTTAGCTTTGGGAATGATTTGGTTAGCTTTTAATCGAAGCATATAAAAAGAGGTTAAATAGACTGCTGTATCTCGCAGCAATCTGTTTTCACCTCTTTTTGTTTTATATTTGTTGACCAACTAAAATCTTTGCAGCAATCGTGATGTCAGTTAATGGTGACCAATCTATTTTATCAATGTCAATATTAAAAAGAAGCGGTGTCATGTGAAGAAGTGCCGCTTTCTCGTTTTCTCTCAAGCTGAAAGTGGCTGCAACGTCATAAGAATTCGTAATGGTAAAGGCTTCTTCAAAATGCTCAATGATTTTGTGATTGGAATAATTTGTGTTTGTTAATTGCTCGGCAACGATACTACGAATTTCTTGCAAGTGTTGGCTGCTAGGAATAATCTTAATGAGCAAGCCGTTTTTCTGCAAGACGCGCTGAAATTCTTGGTAATTGGCGGGAGAGAAGATGTCTAAAATCACATCCATGCTAGTATCTTGAATAGGGATGTGCGCCAGATCCCCAACAAACCAATTTACCGCCAGAATGTGGTCACTTTTGGCTGCTAGTTGAATAGACTCTTTTGATAAATCGAATGCATAGATATGTTTAGCTGGCAATTGTGCTTGCAAATTTCGAGCATAATAACCCTCTCCGCAGCCAATGTCCAGCAGATTGTCGTGTTGTGGTAAAGATGATAAAATTTCTAGTAATTTCTTCAAAATTGGCTGGTAAAATCCTGCTTCGAGAATCAATTGTCGATTTTGAAAGTTGGATTTATCGTAGTCTTTTGATTGCTTCACCTGTGGATCCAAGTTGACATAGCCAAACTTTGCCAAGTCGAAGGAATGCTTATTTTTGCATTTGAGACTATTTTCTGATAAAAACAAGGCTTGCTGACAAAAAGGGCAAGAAAAAAGCTTAGCCGTTTCAAAGCGTTTAAGTTTGGGTTTCATGCGTTTTCTCTTTCATCAATTTCTGTGTCTAGTGTAACATGTGAGAAATGCTTTGACAAGTAGATAAAGAAAGGGAATTTTAAAATGAACCACACTTTTAAAGCGGTTGGAGCTAAAACAAGCATTATGACAATATGCTTTTTGCTAGTGAGAATGAAAAGAAGCTGGAGCGAAAAGTCTCCAGCTTCAAAGTATATAGTGTAATAAACCAACGATGTAGTAGTTGATTGCTCTTTTTCCTATTTAGTAAGTCAAAACAAAATATTTTTTCTTACCACGACGGATAACGGTGAGTTCGTTTTCCAATTTGTCAGCGTCCGTTAATGTATAGTCAAGGTCTTGAATGCGATCGCCATTGACATAAATAGCACCGTTTTGGACATCTTCACGCGCTTGGCGTTTAGAATTGACAACGCCAGCCGTTACCAAAAGTTCTACGATGTTGAGATTGTCATTTGCCTTCACTTGATAATTTGGCACGCCGCGAAGTCCTTGTTTCAATTCTTTGACAGAAAGATTTTTAATGTTTCCAGCAAAAAGCTGCTCGGTAATATTGAGTGCTTCTTTGTAGGCTTTTTCGCCATGCACAAATGTAACGACTTCTCGCGCTAAGATTTTTTGCGCCAAACGTTCATGTGGAGCTGCTTCAAATTGTTTCCCGATTTCTTCGATTTCATCAAGCGGAAGAAGGGTGAAAATTTTGAGGAAACGAACGGCATCAGCGTCCATGACATTCATCCAGAATTGGTACATTTCGTAAGGACTGGTCTTATCAGCATTGAGCCATACAGCGTTGCCTTCTGACTTACCAAATTTCTTACCGGTTGCGTCTGTGATAAGGGGTACTGTAATAACGTGAGCTGTTTTGTCTGCCTTCCGACGAAGCAATTCAGTACCAGCAGTCATATTGCCCCATTGGTCAGAACCGCCGATTTGCAAAGTGACACCGTATTGCCGATTTAGCTCAAAAAAGTCATAGCCTTGCATGATTTGGTAAGCGAACTCAGTATAAGAAATCCCTGTTTCAATTCGTTTTTTTACGGACTCTTTACTCATCATGTAGTTGACAGTGAAATATTTTCCAACATCGCGTAGAAAATCAATAAAGCTAATATCGGAGAACCAGTCGTAGTTGTTGACCATTTCAGCCTTGTTGTCGCCATTTTCAAAATCAAGAAAACGAGATACTTGCGCTTGAATGCTTCGTACCCAGCCCTCAACGGTGTCTTTTGTTTGTAAACTCCGCTCTGTATCTTTAAATGATGGGTCGCCAATTAAGCCAGTTGCACCGCCGACGAGAGCGTAGGGTTTGTGACCTGCCAACTGTAAATGTTTCATGACAAGGATTGGTACAAGATGACCGAGGTGCAGGCTGTCAGCTGTTGGATCGTAGCCAGAATAAAAACTAACATTTCCTTCCGCTAAGGCTTTGCGCAACGCGTCTTCGTCAGTTGTCTGAAAAACTAAACCACGTTCTTTTAGCTCATCAAAAATGTGCATATCTGTCTCTCCTTTATAAAATTTCTAGTTATTGTAACATTGTATCACAAACAGCCATTAGAATGTAGTGAAATTGCAAAAATAATTTAAAAAAACAATGATTCCAGCCAAGGATTGCCTTTCCTGTTGTCAGAAGTTTCATAAATTTGCTATAATAGGCAGAGAAAGTTCAAGGAGAAAGAATGAGTAAACAAGTTTTTGAAAAGATCAAACGATTGTTTGAGAATTTTTTTCAAACAGATCGTCCTAGCAAAAATGAAAAAGAAAGCTGGACACTTTGGAGTGTTGGCGAGACTGTCCTTCGTACTCTGAAATTATTATCAAATGTCTTTTTTGTATTTGTTTTTTTAGGTTGCTTGTTTGGTGGAGGCATTGCATTAGGATATGGTGCACGAATCTTTGACAAGGTTGAAACTCCTAAAAAAGAAGAGCTCATCAAAAAAATTCAAGATATTTCAACCATTTCTGAATTAAAATATGCTGATGGCAGCTCCATTTCAGCCATTGATAGTGATTTGTTGCGAGTGCCAATTAAGAGTAAAGATATTTCTGACAATGTGAAAAAAGCAGTCATTGCGACAGAAGATGAGAATTTTCGGAAGCACAATGGGGTTGTCACAAAAGCTGTTTTGCGGGCGACGCTAGGCTCTGTTGCAGGGATTGGTTCCTCAAGTGGAGGTTCTACCTTAACTCAACAGTTAATCAAGCAACAAGTTGTTGGCGATGCTCCAACCTTTAGTCGTAAAGCATCAGAAATCATTGATGCGCTGGCTTTAGAACGCTACATGAGCAAAGACGATATTTTAACGACTTATTTGAATGTGGCACCGTTTGGGAGAAATAACAAAGGGCAAAATATTGCTGGTGTGGAAGAAGCTGCACAAGGAATTTTTGGAGTTCCTGCCAGCAAATTGACAATTCCTCAAGCAGCTTTTATTGCCGGTTTACCACAAAGTCCGATTGTTTACTCTCCTTATGCAGCTGACGGTAGCCTGAAAAGTGCTAAAGATATGACTTTTGGTCTCAATCGTGCGAAAAATGTTATTTACAATATGTACCGAACAGGTGCGATTAGTAAAAACGAGTACCAATTGTATAAAGATTATGATTTAAAACGAGACTTTTTACCAAGTGATACGACTTCGGCAAGAACACATGACTATCTATATTACGTTGCTATGAAAGAAGCTCAAAAAGCAATGTATGATTACTTAATCAAACGTGACAATGTTTCACAGCAAGAGTTGAAAAATGATGCAACAGTGAAAGCTTACAGAGAACTAGCTGCGAAAGAGTTGAGTGAAGGCGGCTACACTGTCACCACAACTATTAATAAGAATGTGCATAATGCAATGCAAAATGCAGTAGCTAATTTTGGTAGTGTCTTAGATGATGGAACGGGTGCAGTCGAAGCTGGAAATGTTCTCATGGATAATCGTACAGGAGCTATTTTGGGGTTTGTGGGAGGACGTGATTATGCTTCTAACCAGAACAACCATGCATTTGATACAGAGCGCTCACCAGGCTCAACCATTAAACCGATTTTAGCCTATGGTATTGCCATAGACCAAGGGCTTATGGGAAGTGCCAGCATGCTGTCTAACTACCCTGCAAATTTCTCTAGCGGTGAACCAATTATGCACGTAGATAGCCGTGGTACAGCCATGATGGATTTGCAGGAAGCTTTGAATACTTCTTGGAACATTCCAGCTTATTGGACCTATAAATTGCTTCGTGACAAAGGAGTTAATGTCCAAGGGTACATGGAGAAAATGGGCTATCAAATTGAAAATTATGATATTGAAAGTCTGCCAATGGGAGGAGGTATTGAAGTATCCGTCGCCCAACACACCAATGGTTTCCAAACTTTAGCCAATAATGGGGCATACCAAGAGCGCTATATGATTGAAAAGATTACGACAAAAAACGGGAAAGTTGTCTATGAACATAAAGCAAAACCTGTTCAGGTTTACTCTAAGGCAACGGCGACGATTATGCAAAGTCTTATGCGTGGGGTATTGAGTTCGGGTGCTACGACGACCTTCAAATCTCGTTTAACGCAGATTAATAGCGGTTTAGCTAGTGCTGATTGGATTGGGAAAACGGGTACGACTAACAGTAATGGTGACATGTGGCTCATGGTATCCACTCCTAAATTAACGTTAGGTGGTTGGATCGGTCATGACAATAATGTTTCAATGGCACCTTTGACGGGTTACAACAACAATGCTCAGTATATGGCTCAACTAGTAAATGCAATTTATCAAGCCGACCCAAGTCTCTGGGGAGTTGGTGACAAGTTCAATCTAGATTCCAGTGTCATTAAGTCCAATGTTCTTAAAGCAACGGGTGAACGAGCTGGCACAGTAACAGTCAATGGTCGCAGCATGAATCTGACCGGACAGACAGTTACTAGCTATTGGGCGAAAAACGGTGCTCCGATGACCACCTATAAATTTGGAATCGGCGGAACAGACAGTGATTATCAAAAAGCTTGGGCAGCACTTTTAGGCGGACGCTAAATAAAGGTAAATAAAAACATTTTCATAAGTAAAAAACTTGAAAAGCAGAGTTAAATAAGGTATAATATTGCTAATAATTTGTCGTCTGCTTTATTTGAAATATTGTCCATATAAAGCTTACAGCAGTTAAATCATACTTTCAGAGTCAGATTTAGCTGCTCTTTTTGTGCCTATTTTTGGGATTTTTATTGTTTGTCATTAAAACTTAAAGATTCTGAAAATTACTCAAAAAGGACAAATGAAAATTGCTACTCTATCATGTAATAGAGAATGTAGAAAGAAGAAGGAGTAAAAAACTTGGCAGGACATGAAGTTCAATACGGGAAACACCGTACTCGTCGTAGTTTTTCAAGAATCAAGGAAGTTCTTGATTTACCAAATTTGATTGAAATCCAAACGGATTCGTTCAAAGATTTTCTTGACCATGGTTTGAAAGAAGTATTTGAAGATGTACTTCCTATCTCAAACTTTACAGATACAATGGAGCTAGAGTTTGTTGGTTATGAAATCAAAGAATCCAAATATACCTTAGAGGAAGCACGTATCCATGATGCCAGCTATTCAGCACCTATTTTTGTGACGTTCCGTTTGATTAACAAAGAAACTGGTGAAATCAAGACCCAAGAAGTGTTCTTTGGCGATTTCCCAATCATGACCGAAATGGGGACCTTCATTATCAATGGTGGTGAGCGGATTATCGTATCACAGCTCGTTCGTTCTCCGGGTGTTTACTTCAACGATAAAGTAGACAAAAATGGTAAAGTTGGTTATGGTTCAACTGTCATTCCTAACCGTGGAGCTTGGTTAGAGCTGGAAACAGACTCAAAAGATATTGCTTATACTCGGATTGACCGTACTCGTAAGATTCCATTTACAACGCTTGTTCGTGCACTTGGTTTCTCTGGTGATGATGAAATCTTTGATATTTTCGGTGATAGCGATCTCGTTCGCAACACGATTGAAAAGGATATTCATAAAAATCCAATGGATTCACGTACGGATGAAGCACTTAAAGAAATCTATGAACGTCTTCGTCCAGGTGAGCCTAAAACAGCTGATAGCTCACGTAGTCTATTGGTCGCTCGTTTCTTTGATCCACATCGTTACGACTTGGCGGCAGTTGGTCGTTATAAAATCAATAAAAAATTAAACATTAAAACACGTTTGTTAAATCAAACAATTGCAGAGCCTTTGGTAGATCCAGAAACAGGTGAAATCTTGGTTGAAGCTGGAACTGTTATGACACGTAGTGTCATTGATAGCATTGCAGAATACTTGGACGGTGATTTGAATAAAATTACTTATATTCCAAATGATGCAGCTGTATTGACGGATCCAGTCGTTCTTCAAAAATTCAAAGTGGTGGCGCCAACTGATCCAGATCGCGTGGTGACTATTATTGGTAATGCTAACCCAGGTGATCGAGTTCATACGATTACGCCAGCAGATATTTTGGCTGAGATGAATTACTTCTTGAACCTCGCTGAAGGGCTGGGTCGTGTGGATGATATTGACCACTTGGGAAATCGTCGGATTCGTGCCGTTGGTGAATTACTTGCTAACCAAGTACGTCTTGGCTTGTCTCGTATGGAGCGCAATGTGCGTGAACGCATGAGCGTGCAAGATAACGAGGTACTGACTCCGCAACAAATCATTAACATACGCCCAGTTACAGCAGCTATCAAAGAATTCTTTGGTTCCTCTCAATTGTCTCAATTTATGGATCAACACAATCCACTGTCTGAGTTGTCTCACAAGCGTCGTTTATCTGCCTTAGGACCTGGTGGTTTAACACGTGACCGTGCAGGATACGAAGTGCGTGACGTGCACTATACCCACTATGGTCGTATGTGTCCGATTGAAACACCTGAAGGACCAAATATTGGTTTGATCAATAACTTGTCTTCTTATGGGCATTTGAATAAATATGGCTTTATCCAAACGCCTTACCGTAAAGTGGATCGTGAAACAGGTCTGGTCACTAATGAAATCGTTTGGTTGACAGCGGATGAAGAAGATGAATACATCGTTGCTCAAGCAAATTCTAAGTTAACAGAAGATGGTCGTTTTGCAGAAGCGATTGTCATGGGACGTCACCAAGGGAACAACCAAGAATTTCCTTCAGATCAAGTAGACTTCATGGATGTATCGCCTAAGCAGGTAGTTGCGGTTGCGACGGCTTGTATTCCTTTCCTTGAAAACGACGACTCAAACCGTGCTCTCATGGGTGCCAACATGCAACGTCAGGCGGTACCGTTGATTGATCCGCATGCACCATACGTTGGTACGGGAATGGAATACCAAGCAGCTCACGACTCTGGTGCGGCGATTATTGCCCAACACGACGGTAAAGTTGTATATTCTGATGCAGCCAAAGTTGAAGTTCGTCGTGAAGATGGCTCACTTGATGTCTATCATATTACGAAATTCCGCCGTTCAAACTCTGGTACTTCTTACAACCAACGTACGCTGGTAAAAGTTGGCGATACAGTTGAAAAAGGTGACTTTATCGCAGACGGACCTTCTATGGAAAAAGGTGAAATGGCGCTTGGACAAAATCCAATCGTTGCTTATATGACATGGGAAGGTTACAACTTTGAAGATGCCGTTATCATGAGTGAACGTTTAGTGAAAGACGATGTTTACACGTCTGTTCACTTGGAAGAATTTGAATCAGAAACACGTGATACAAAGCTTGGACCTGAAGAAATTACGCGCGAAATTCCAAATGTTGGGGAAGATGCTTTGAGAGACCTTGACGAAATGGGAATTATCCGCATTGGTGCTGAGGTAAAAGAAGGCGACATTCTTGTCGGTAAAGTAACACCGAAAGGTGAAAAAGACTTATCTGCTGAAGAACGCCTGCTTCATGCAATTTTCGGTGATAAATCTCGTGAAGTACGTGACACATCTCTTCGTGTACCACATGGTGGTGCTGGGGTTGTCCGTGATGTGAAAATCTTTACTCGTGCGAACGGTGATGAATTGCAATCTGGTGTCAACATGTTGGTGCGTGTTTACATTGCTCAAAAACGAAAGATCCGCGTTGGGGATAAGATGGCCGGACGCCACGGAAATAAAGGGGTTGTTTCCCGTATCGTTCCAGTTGAGGATATGCCGTATCTTCCAGACGGAACACCAGTAGACATCATGTTGAACCCACTTGGGGTGCCATCACGTATGAATATCGGACAGGTTATGGAGCTTCACCTCGGTATGGCTGCTCGCAACCTTGGCATTCACATTGCAACACCAGTATTTGACGGGGCTAGCTCAGATGATCTTTGGGAAACCGTTCGTGAAGCTGGCATGGATAGCGATGCTAAGACAATCCTTTATGATGGACGTACGGGTGAGCCATTTGATAATCGTGTATCCGTTGGTGTCATGTATATGATTAAACTCCACCACATGGTTGATGATAAGCTCCATGCCCGTTCCGTTGGTCCTTATTCAACCGTTACGCAACAACCTCTTGGTGGTAAAGCGCAGTTTGGTGGACAACGTTTTGGAGAAATGGAAGTTTGGGCTCTTGAAGCCTACGGTGCTTCTAACGTCCTTCAAGAAATCTTGACTTACAAGTCAGATGACATCAATGGTCGTTTGAGAGCTTATGAAGCCATTACCAAAGGTAAGCCAATTCCAAAACCAGGTGTTCCAGAATCCTTCCGTGTCCTTGTAAAAGAATTGCAATCACTTGGTCTTGACATGCGTGTCCTTGATGAAGACGACAATGAAGTCGAACTTCGTGACTTGGATGAAGGCATGGATGATGATGTGATTCATGTAGACGATCTTGAAAAAGCACGTGAAAAAGCAGCACAAGAAGCAAAAGCCGCTTTTGATGCTGAAGGGAAAGAATAAGAACTGATTCAATAGATAATAAAGAAAGGTAAGAAATAGTGGTTGATGTAAATCGTTTTCAAAGTATGCAAATCACCCTAGCTTCTCCTAGTAAAGTCCGCTCTTGGTCTTATGGAGAAGTGAAGAAACCTGAAACAATTAACTACCGCACACTAAAACCAGAACGCGAAGGGCTTTTTGATGAAGTCATCTTTGGTCCTACAAAAGACTGGGAATGTGCGTGTGGAAAATATAAACGGATTCGTTATAAAGGAATCATTTGTGACCGTTGTGGTGTTGAAGTAACTCGTACTAAAGTTCGTCGTGAACGTATGGGACATATTGAGTTGAAAGCACCTGTCTCTCATATTTGGTATTTTAAAGGAATCCCAAGCCGAATGGGCTTGACCTTGGATATGAGTCCTCGTGCTCTTGAAGAAGTCATCTATTTTGCAGCTTATGTGGTGATTGATCCAAAAGATACGCCACTTGAGCATAAATCCATTATGACAGAGCGGGAATATCGTGAACGCTTACGAGAATATGGTCAAGGTTCCTTTGTTGCAAAAATGGGTGCTGAAGCAATTCAAGATCTCTTGAAACAAGTAGATTTGGAAAAAGAAATTGCAGAGCTCAAAGATGAATTAAAAACGGCAACTGGACAAAAACGTGTCAAGGCTATTCGTCGTTTGGATGTTTTAGATGCCTTCCAAAAATCTGGTAACAAGCCAGAATGGATGGTCTTAAACATCTTGCCAGTTATTCCGCCAGACTTACGTCCAATGCTTCAGTTGGACGGTGGACGTTTTGCCTCTTCTGACCTGAACGACCTTTACCGTCGTGTTATCAATCGGAATAATCGTTTAGCACGTCTTTTGGAACTAAATGCTCCTGGAATCATCGTGCAAAATGAAAAGCGGATGTTGCAAGAAGCGGTTGATGCTCTGATTGACAATGGTCGTCGTGGTCGTCCTATTACTGGACCAGGAAGCCGCCCGCTCAAATCATTGAGTCACATGCTCAAAGGGAAACAAGGACGTTTCCGTCAAAACTTGCTGGGTAAACGGGTTGACTTCTCAGGACGTTCGGTTATTGCAGTTGGTCCGACACTCAAGATGTACCAATGTGGTGTGCCACGTGAAATGGCTATTGAACTCTTCAAACCATTTGTCATGCGTGAAATTGTCGCGCGTGATATTGTGCAAAATGTCAAAGCTGCTAAGCGCTTGGTAGAACGGAATGATGAACGCATCTGGGATATTTTAGAAGATGTGATTAAAGAACACCCAGTGCTCCTTAACCGCGCACCGACGCTTCACAGATTAGGAATTCAAGCGTTTGAGCCAGTTTTGATTGACGGAAAAGCTCTTCGTTTGCACCCACTTGTGTGTGAAGCTTATAATGCCGACTTTGATGGAGACCAAATGGCGATCCACGTGCCCTTGTCAGAAGAAGCCCAAGCAGAAGCACGGATTCTCATGCTGGCAGCTGAGCACATCCTCAATCCAAAAGACGGGAAGCCAGTAGTAACCCCTTCACAGGATATGGTCTTGGGGAACTACTATCTGACTATGGAAGAAGCTGGTCGTGAAGGAGAAGGAATGGTCTTTAAAGACCGTGATGAAGCTGTAATGGCTCTCCGTAATGGCTATGTTCACTTACATACGCGTGTTGGGATTGCGACGGATAGTTTAAACAAACCATGGACAGAAAATCAAAAACACAAGATCCTCTTGACAACAGTGGGTAAGATTCTTTTCAATGATATCATGCCAGATGAATTACCATATTTGCAAGAGCCAAATGCCTCAAACATGGCAGAAGGTGTGCCAGCTAAGTATTTCTTAGAACCTGGTCAAGATGTCAAAGCAGCTATCAGTAAGCTGGAATTAAATGTGCCATTCAAGAAGAAAAATCTTGGAAATATCATCGCTGAAATCTTCAAACGCTTCCGTACAACTGAAACATCTGCTTTCCTTGACCGTCTGAAAGATCTCGGCTATCACCATTCAACGTTAGCAGGCTTGACAGTAGGGATTGCTGATATTCCGGTCGTTGAAGATAAGGCAGAAATTATCGAAGAGTCTCATAAACGTGTGGAACAAATTACCAAACAATTCCGTCGTGGTATGATTACAGACGATGAACGCTACAATGCAGTTACTGCTGAATGGCGTGCAGCTCGTGAAAAATTGGAAAAACGTTTGGTTGCCAACCAAGATCCTAAGAATCCAATCGTTATGATGATGGATTCTGGAGCCCGTGGTAACATTTCTAACTTCTCACAACTTGCTGGTATGCGTGGTTTGATGGCCGCTCCTAATGGCCGCATCATGGAATTGCCTATTCTATCTAACTTCCGTGAAGGTTTGTCTGTTTTGGAAATGTTCTTCTCTACTCACGGTGCTCGTAAAGGGATGACTGATACAGCCCTTAAAACAGCTGACTCAGGTTATCTGACTCGCCGTTTGGTTGATGTGGCGCAAGATGTGATTATCCGTGAAGACGACTGTGGAACCGATCGTGGTCTTGTTATCCGCTCAATTACTGATGGTAAGGAAATGATTGAGCCATTAGAAGAACGCTTGATTGGTCGTTATACGAAGAAATCAGTTAAACATCCTGAAACAGGCGAAATCATCGTTGGTCCCGATGTATTGATTACAGAAGATATGGCGCATGAGATTGTTAGCGCTGGTGTCGAAGAAGTCACTATTCGTTCTGTCTTTACATGTAATACACGTCATGGGGTTTGTCGTCGTTGTTACGGTATCAACTTGGCAACGGGCGATGCGGTTGAAGTCGGTGAAGCAGTCGGAACGATTGCCGCCCAATCTATCGGTGAACCTGGTACACAGCTTACAATGCGTACTTTCCACACGGGTGGTGTTGCGTCTAATACCGATATCACACAAGGTCTTCCTCGTGTCCAAGAAATCTTTGAAGCCCGCAATCCGAAAGGGGAAGCAGTTATTACTGAAGTCAAAGGTGAAGTGACCGCGATTGAAGAAGATGCTTCTACTCGGACTAAGAAAGTCTTTGTTAAAGGGGCAACTGGTGAAGGGGAATATGTAGTACCATTTACAGCTCGTATGAAAGTAGCAGTAGGGGATAAAATCTCTCGTGGCGCTGCTCTGACAGAAGGTTCTATCCAGCCTAAGCACTTGCTGGCTGTTCGTGATGTCTTGTCTGTTGAAACTTACTTGCTTGCTGAAGTACAAAAAGTTTACCGCAGCCAAGGGGTAGAAATCGGTGACAAGCACATCGAGGTAATGGTTCGTCAAATGATTCGCAAAGTGCGTGTCATGGATCCAGGAGATACAGACCTTCTCATGGGTACACTCATGGATATCACAGACTTTACCGATGCTAATCGTGATGTGGTCATCTCTGGAGGAGTTCCTGCGACTGCTCGCCCAGTCCTCATGGGAATTACTAAAGCATCTCTTGAAACAAATAGTTTCTTGTCAGCGGCTTCCTTCCAAGAAACCACTCGTGTCCTCACAGACGCGGCTATCCGTGGTAAGAAAGACCACTTGCTTGGTCTCAAAGAAAATGTTATCATTGGTAAAATCATCCCAGCTGGTACAGGTATGGCTCGTTACCGTAACCTTGAACCACAAGCTGTCAATGAAGTCGAAATTATCGAAGATACAACTGTAACAGAACCTGTGGAAGAAACAACTCCAGTAGAATAATAAAGAGTCGAGCCTTCTCGGCTCTTTTTATGTTCAAAATTATTTTGTGAAAACTTTCCTTATATCAAGAAAACTTTTAGAAAATATGATATAATAGTTTCGTATAAAATAGAAAAAGGAGTTTTTGTAACATGGCAAAACTTACTGTTAAAGACGTTGAATTGAAAGGCAAAAAAGTCCTTGTTCGCGTTGATTTCAATGTGCCGCTTAAAGACGGAGCTATCACAAATGACAACCGTATCTCAGCTGCTCTTCCAACAATCAAGTATATCCTTGAACATGGTGGACGTGCTATTCTTTTTTCTCACCTTGGACGTGTGAAAGAAGAAGCTGATAAAGAAGGAAAATCTCTTGCACCAGTTGCGGCTGATTTAGCTAAAAAATTAGGTCAAGATGTTGCTTTCCTTCCAGGAGTAACTCGTGGAGCAGAGCTTGAAGCAGCGATCAATGCCCTTAAAGACGGTGAAGTTCTTCTTGTTGAAAACACTCGTTTTGAAGATGTTGACGGCAAGAAAGAATCTAAAAACGATCCAGAACTTGGTAAATATTGGGCAAGCCTTGGAGACGGTATCTTTGTAAATGATGCATTTGGTACAGCTCATCGTGCTCACGCTTCAAATGTTGGTATTTCTGCTAATGTGGACAAAGCAGTTGCAGGTTTCCTTCTTGAAAACGAAATTGCTTATATCAAAGAAGCTGTTGAAAATCCAGTTCGTCCATTTGTAGCAATCCTAGGTGGTTCTAAAGTATCAGACAAGATTGGTGTTATCGAAAATCTTCTTGAAAAAGCTGATAAAGTCCTTATCGGTGGTGGTATGACTTATACTTTCTACAAAGCACAAGGTATCGAAATCGGTAACTCACTTGTAGAAGAAGATAAGTTGGAGGTTGCGAAAGCTCTGCTTGAAAAAGCAAACGGTAAATTGATTTTGCCAGTTGACTCGAAAGAAGCCAATGCTTTTGCGGACTACACTGAAGTAAAAGATACTGAAGGTGAAGCAGTAGACCCTGGTTTCCTTGGACTTGATATCGGTCCTAAATCAATCGCTAAATTTGACCAAGAATTGACTGGTGCGAAAACAGTTGTTTGGAATGGTCCAATGGGTGTCTTTGAAAATCCTGACTTCCAAGCTGGTACAATCGGTGTCATGGACGCTATCGTGAAACAACCAGGCGTGAAATCTATCATCGGTGGTGGTGACTCAGCTGCTGCAGCTATCAATCTTGGTCGAGCAGACAAGTTTTCATGGATCTCTACAGGTGGCGGCGCTAGCATGGAGCTTCTCGAAGGTAAAGAGTTACCAGGACTTGCAGCACTTACCGAAAAATAATTTTAACAGAAGGCGGTTTTTCCGCCTTTTTTATATTTTGTAAATAAACTAGCTAGTTTCTGTATTTTAATTTGCTGTATTCACGGTTTTGAAATAAAATAAGTAAAGGATTGAAAGAGTGTGCTACACACTTGTAAATGTTTTGAAAAGTTGCTAAAATATAATAAGTGTCAAATTTAAAGTAATTTGAACAATCTAATAATTTGAAATAAGGAAGAAAAATGCAAAAAAGAGAAGTATTTGGTTTTCGTAAAAGTAAAATTAGCAAAACGCTTTGTGGCGCTGTTCTAGGGACCGTAGCAGCGGTTTCTATGGCAGGACAACATGTTTTTGCTGATGAAACGACAACAACGACAAGTAAAGTAGATACCACAGCTGTGGTTGGAACCCAAACAGGCAATCCAGCCACTAATTTGCCAGATGCTCAAGGAAATGCGAGCAATGAAGCAGAACAGAGTCAAAAACAAGCTGGAGAGTCAAATGGCTCCATGCCAGTAGAAGTGCCTAAAACTGATGTTAATCAAGCAATAAATAATGCTCAAGCTGCTGGTGTTAATGTTGTCCAAGATGAAACTGTTGATAAAGGGACGGTAAAAACAGCTCAAGAGGCGGATCAAAAAGAAACTGAAATTAAAGAAGACTATGCCAAACAAGCTGAAGACATCAAGAAAACGACAGATCAATATAAGTCGGATGTAGCCGCTCATGAAGCAGAAGTTTCTAAGATCAACGCTGAAAATCAAGCAACTAAAGAACAATATGAGAAGGATATGGCTGCTCACAAAGCAGAGGTTGAACGGATTAATGCCGCCAACGCAGCAGCAAAAGCTGAATACGCAGCTAAATTAGCCCAATATCAAGCTGATTTAGCGGCTATCCGAAAAGCTAATGCCGATAACGAAGCAGATTATCAAACCCAATTAGCCGCCTATCAAGCAGAATTAGAACGTGTTCAAAAAGCCAATGCCGAAGCTAAGGCTG